>NZ_AP022835.1 GCF_013394385.1 Kocuria sp. TGY1127_2 | reverse complement strand
GTTGGGGGCGGAAGGGAACCAGACGTGGACTCGCTCCCCGGTGCCCCAGCTTCTGTCTCGACGCTTTTCCTCGCTCAAGAAGTCGTGCCAGAAAAGCTTGTTGTCTGCGGGGTCGAGGAATTCGCTGGTGGGCTCGTACTTGTGGACACCATGACGGACCCGTGGGTGCTGACCCCAAGCAATGAGGAGACCGTCATGGTCAGACTTATCATTGACGGCGAACCAGGCGGCAATCTCAGGGTCACGAGTGACATCAAGGAGTCGGGTGGGAGCACCAGCGTGTTGCAGCTGGGCAAGGATTTGCAGTGGGGTGAATGCAAGCTCGGCAGAACCCAAACCCCAGTTGCGAACGGATTTGAGGATCTCGGTCTCCGCTGTGTTGAGATCATCTTCGGTGGCCCTTTCGGTGCCGTTGCTCCGAGTGATCGCTCGAGAGAGGGTTGATCGAACCGGCCAGTCAGCGTTGCTTTGTCCACGCCAGACAAGTTCGTGCTGGGAATGCCGGGGTGAAAACTTCGCCAGGACACTGGTGAACTGCTGGAGGTTAGAGACTCCGACGGCGTTGGCGGTCAGGAACTTCCGAGCTGTCCACTGCTTACGCGGATCGCTACGGCGCTCTTTCTGCCAGGACTGGATCACGCTGTCGGCCAACACGGAAGACACGTCAACACTGATCGCGGACTGCATCTGCTTAAGGAGGTTCTGGCGACTCTTCGCGAGAATGTCGGACACACTGGGGAGCTGGAATGACCGCTGTGCTCCCGCCTGTATGGCTTGGCTTAACATGGCATCTACTGATGGTAACTGCAGATTCTGGCTCAACAACCGGGCATAGTTGCTCTGGGGACCCGCTCCCGAGCTGAGGGAATACCTAGATTCGTCCTCGTCTTCACCAACCGCGTCATTTGATGCCATGAGTAGAGTTTAGGCGGTGGGCCACCACCAGGCTGGAAAGAACCGTTCCGCATCCTCGAACAAACCCAAAAGCAAGAGGTAGCTCGGAGAGGGGTTCCTCCACACTGTCACCAGTGTCTGGTCCTCATAGAATTACCGACTCGCAAACAGGCCTGTCGCCTGTCCGACCTACTAGGGATCGACCGCCCGTTCCGTATGCTGTAATTCATGGCCCACGACTTCCTCGACCGCGCGACCTCCACCCAGAAGCTGACCGACTTCGCCCACTTCTGGACGGATCGTATCGCTCAGTGGCGACAGGATGTGGAAAAGGCCACCGAGAAGAAATACGCCCAGTCCTTCTGGTCAGATCTGTTGCGTTGCTTCGGGATCATCCCCGAACGCATCAACCTGTTCGAACGCGATGCCACCCGAGCCACCACCGGCCAACACGGGTGGATCGACTTCTTCATGACCGGTGTGGCCATCGGAGAAGCCAAATCCCTCGACGTGGAGTTGGATGAGGCTGTCGGGCAGATCAACGACTACCTGGCCGGTGGCGGTATTCGCCAATCCGAATGGCCCAAATACGCCATCGTGACCAACTTCGCCACCATCCGCATCCTGCGCCTGGACGACACCGAACCGGAACTGCGCTTCGACCTGGAAGACATCGCTGGCCACTACGACCAGCTACGATTTCTGATCGGTGAAGAGACCATCACCGAGGTCGAGCAGGAACAGGCCTCGACCGCTGCGGCCGGGCTGATGGCCGAACTCTATACGTCCATTCTCGGCGACGATACTGATGCTGCTGTCGGTGACGAAGCAGCCGAAAACCCCGAGGAGGAAGACCAGGCCCAGGAACGAACCTCGATCCTGATGACCCGGCTACTGTTCCTGCTCTATGGTGACGATGCCGGACTGTGGGAAAAGGACCTGTTCTACCGGTGGGTGAGCGACGAGACCACACCAACCAGCCTGGCACCACAACTGGGTGACCTCTTTCGAGTCCTGAACACCCCGGTGCACAAGCGGTCCCGAAATCTGCCGGATCTGTTGAGCAGGTTTCCCTATGTCAACGGTGGAATCTTCGACGAGGCGATCTTCGTTGAGTACTTCACCCCAGAAACTCACGAGGTCCTGCTGGCAGCCTGCCGTTTCCAGTGGAACCGGATCAGCGTTTCGGTCTTCGGTGCCATGTTCCAACTGGTCAAATCCAAAGAAGCCCGTCGGGCGGCTGGGGAGCACTACACTTCCGAGGCGAACATCCTGAAAACCATCGGGCCACTGTTTTTGGACCAGTACCAGTCCCGAGCTGATCGGCTGATTCGGAACAAGTCCACCCGTGCCAAAGACTTCGATGCCTTCATCAATGAGATGGCCTCGAACATCTACTGCGATCCGGCCTGCGGCGGCGGGAACTTCCTCAACCTCGCCTACGCCAAGCTGCGGGATATCGAAACGTCCCTGCTGGCCGAGAAACAGCGCCGCGGCGGGGAATTCACCCAGTCATTGGACGCTACTTTGGATCAGCGGTTGAGGATCGACCGGTTCTACGGGTTCGAGATCAACTGGTGGCCGGCCAAGATCGCTGAAACCGCGATGTTCCTGGTCGATCACCAGGCGAACCTCCGCCTGGCACGAGCGATTGGTCAGGCCCCGGACCGGTTACCTATTGAGATCACCGCCCACATTACCCACGGCAACGCTCTTCGCCTGGACTGGTCGCATACCCTGCCAGACCCCGAAGGCCAAAGCTTTATCTTCGGAAACCCGCCGTTTTTGGGGGACCACACCCGCACGCCCGAACAGCTAGAAGACCTGCGGCAGGCCTGGGGAGGTAACCCACAATTATCGCGCTTAGATTTCGTTACCGGCTGGCATGCCAAGGCCTTGAACTACTACCAGGACCGACATGGGGCCTTCGCTTTTGTGACCACCAACTCCATCACTCAAGGTGACCAGGTGCCCCGCTTATTCGGTCCCATCTTCAATCAGGGATGGCGTATCCGCTTCGCGCATCGAACCTTCGCCTGGGATTCCCAAGCACCAGGCAAGGCCGCGGTCCACTGCGTCATCGTAGGGTTCGACCGGGCCCGCGAACCGAAAGCACGCCTATTCGATTACCCCTCAATTAATGCCGATGCCGTAGAAATCCCGGTAGGTCAAGCAGTGAACCCGTACCTAGTCGACGGGCCAACAGTCCTGGTAGAGAAACGCTCGACCATGCTATCTCCAGTTCTAAACACCACCTCATACGGCTCTAAGCCCAGCGACGGCGGGAATCTACTCGTCTCGGAAGAGGACTACGCACACGTTGCTGAAGACCCCATCGCCGCGAAATACCTGCACCCCTACGTCGGCGCTAAGGAACTTCTACACAACCAGGATCGCTGGTGCCTCTGGCTGGAAGGCATGGACCCTACCGATGCCCAACGGTCACCAATATTGAAAGAACGCATCGCGGCTGTCCGCGACTTCCGCGCAGCATCCAAAGCCGCTTCCACTCGCGAGTACCCGCACCACCACCTGTTCCGGCAGTTGGCCAAGCAAGACGAACCATTCGTTTGTATCCCGCGACATGTCTCAGAAACCCGCAAATACTTTACGGTCAAGCGGTTCGACCCCGAGGTCATCGCTGGTGATGCGAACTTTACGATCACAGACCCAGATGGGCTGCAGTTCGCGACCTTGTCGTCATCGATGTTTTTGGCCTGGCAGAAAGCCATCGGAGGACGGCTGGAATCACGACTGCGTTTCGGCTCAACTCTGACCTGGTACACCTTCCCACTCCCGAACCTGACCGACTCCCAGAGAGAACAGATCATCGAAGGTGGGCAGAGGGTACTCGAAGCTCGCGCCTTACATCCTGACCGTTCCCTGGCCGAACACTACAACCCCCTAGCCATGGACCCAGCTCTACTGAAGGCCCACGACAAACTCGATCGAGCCGTAGACAAAGCCCTCGGAGCAACGAAGAAACTAAGCACCGAAGAGCAACGCCTGGAGATCTTGTTCCGCAACTATCAGGACCTGACCGTTAGTTAGAGTCTCTGCACCACGTTCGGTCCATCATGCACCAGTCTCCGGCCTGTGAGAGATGCTGCTGTACGAAGACCGGATTGCCGCGGATCATCATTCGCCGCGTTGTGTGCATAATTCGGTGCACGTTCTACATGTGCAAGTCTACCGTCAGTTGATGAATTGTGCTACACATCTGTTCGCTTCGTGGGTGCTCATTGGTCTGTCCTTTCGATGGTGAGTCGTTGTCTCAGGGGTGTTGATGGGTGCTGCCTGTGCTCAGGACGAGGCTGGTTGCGACTGCTGCGATGAAGAAGATCATCAGGAACCAGGCGTAGACGTATCCCAAGCCGAACCGATTGCGGGCTCCGGGAATGAAGAAGAACAGCATGCCGATGAACGGGGCCGCGGTACGGGCCGCTTGGTGGCCCCATCGCACCGGCGCCGTGACCATTCGCCACACCGAGAAGGACCGCTTGGCCCGCGAGGGCTTGTAGTACTCGGGAAGAAATGGTTGCTGTTCTTGGCTCATGGCTGCTCTCCCCTAGTTGGTGGTCTCCCGGTCGATGGTGACGGTCCGGAATCGCGGGGAAGCTCCGATCTCGCGGACCTTGAGTTCATTCCATCGCTGAGTCTGCCCGTCAGTGTCTTTGGTCTTGGTGATCAGTTCCCCGACGGCGATCACGTGATCGCCTTTTTTGAAGGTCTCCGAGAGTCGTTCCAGGTACCCGTTGGCGGCTTCGCTGCCTCGCGAGTTCAGCCAGCACGGCATAAACGTGGTCTCCCCATCGACGTAGTCCCGTTCGGCCTTGGAGTAGTATCGCGGGGTGGAGGCCACCGTGAAGCTCAGCACTGCCTCTCCCCCGCCGGGTCGGTATCGAAGCTCGGGATCTTTGGTGAGGTTGCCAACGATCGTCAGGGGGATCTCGTTACTCATTGGGACTCCTCGAAGGATTGGCCCACATTTGTGGGTACCACGTATGTGGGTATGTGGTTATGTGTCTAGATCGTCGATGAAGTCGATGATCAGTTTGCGGACGGTTGTGTCTCGTTCAGTTGCGATCCGCTTGATCTTCTTCTTTACTGACTCGGGGACGTCTACGGACAGGCGACGTTGAACCTCCCCCTCCGCTCGGTTTGGGAATGCCGCCCCCATACCCACATTTGTGGTTTCGTGGGATTGTTGTTGCGTGGGTTTTCTGCGCGTCATGGACCCTCGTTTTTCTGTCATGACATCTCCTTGATGCGCTCGATGAGCTCTGTTGCGACTTCTTCATATCCGGCGAGGTCGTTCGGGTATCCGTTCCCGCTGCCCTTGATGGATTCCTTGTGTTTGATGGGGGTCTGGAAATATGCAGCCCCGTCTTGATCTATCGCCTCGATCGTTTGTCGGTGCGTGATCGTGCGGGGATCGGTCTGTGTCATTAACAGGATCGCGGGCTGGTCTTCCGGCAGGGCATCGAGCGTTGACCACGTCCTCGCCATGTCCACACTGCTGGACTTGGTCGGAATGATGACGACGTCAGCGCGCTCAATGGTTTTGTCCATGACGCGAGGGTTACCGGGGCCGGTGTCGATGATCAGATAGCTCGCCTCACTGTCTTTTTTGGACAGTTGCGGCTCGTTGACCGCCGTCACCGGGAATGGCAAGGGGTAGCCAGCGGCGGCGGTAGCGTCCGCCCATTCGGTGGCTGAGCCCTGCGGGTCAGCATCCCAGACTTCGACCGTGCCGTGATCTTTGAGGGCCAGTCCTAGATAAATGGCGGTTGTGGTTTTTCCGACGCCGCCCTTCGATTGGACGATTCCTATTGTGGTGCTCATGTATGACACATTACCACATACCCACATTGGTGGGTACCCCCGTATGTGTAAATGGGGAAATCCACTACCCCATGTTTGTGGGTAAGTGGGTATGAGTGTTCGTGGGGATGTTGGGCTCTTCGCGATCGAGGGTGTAGCCGGGAGTGCCGCTGCACGGTCGGATGTCACCGGATCGTGCAGCAGACCCCATCAGCGTTGCGGGTATGGCTATGGTGATCGCTTCTATGTCTACCAAAAACGAAAGTAGTAGCTCGTTGAGGGATCCCTCAGCGACCATTCATGCGGGCAGGGCTTACGTACGCGAAGAACTTGAGCCCCACCATCCACCGCCGACCTATTGCCTCCTCAGTGGTCCGGGCCTGCATCGGAGTCCTCTGCACGAGATGTGTCGTCGTTCTGCGCCGCGTCGTGGACCGCGCTGTCATTGTTCTCTGCGCTGCGTGAGCGGCGCCGCTTCTCGCGCCGTGCGCGCTCCCGGTAGCTATAGGCGGCCTCGTGCACCGACTCTTCACTTTCGAAGCCAGACCCAATCGCACCCGCGATCGTCGCAGCGGCGGTCGCGAACAGGGTCACCAGGAGATACTCGCCCAGTCCGTATGCGTCTCCGGCGTACTGGGTGAACACCTCCGGAGTGAAAACGATCAGCGCGGCAGTCAGGTTCAGGACGAACAGCCCCGCATAGCCGCACATCAGCCCAATAGCGAGGGTCAAGACAGTCGACGCGTTGAACAGCACCGTTCGCTCACGTTCCTGCGGCGGCAGATCTTTGGCTCGTTCCCAGAGGCGGTGATAGACGATGAGCCAAGTGATCATTGCCGTAATTGAGGCAACGACGACGGCGACCAGCTGCCACGCTGCCATGGTGAGTGCGAGTTCCCACAGCGTGGTGTTCAACAGATAGAACGCGCTGAACGCGAACGCTCCCACCAACGCCCCTCGGAGACCGGAGACCAGCCGCCACGGACGATTATCCCGGACCATTCCCACGAGCAGCCGCAGCCGCCCGCGGTTCGCGAAGATACGGACGTCGACCCCGTCTTGGTCTGGGGTCGTCCGCTCGAAGGCGCCGCCCAGAGCCGGGACCCGTGACCGCCGATGCGCCTGGGACCCGTCCTTCGGAGTGGTCCCGCCGCGCATGTCCCCAATGAGCTGCGTCACCACCTCTGAAACTCGCCTTCGTAGGTTCATGGCCCCGAAGGCCGGCAGTGAAACCACCGCCACGTTCCGACTGTGGTCGGCGTCAGCGACGACGGGGCGCCGGTCGATCATCAGTGGCAAGTCGGTCACGCATACCGCGAGGTCCCAGCCATGTTCCCGCTTACGCTCGGCTGCCAGGTCCATCATCTCAAACCGCTTCTCGTCACTGGGAGGCAGCCTCTCTCGGTGCACCTCCACTCTCCAGTGACCGTCAGCGAGCTGCTCGGCGAGTAGGCCAGGCAGTTTCCGTTCGAGATGCTTCGCGACTGTCAGGGCGGTGGCGACCGGATCGGCCAGCACCCCGACCACTACCTCCCCCGTCGGGCTTTGCGTCGTCCCGGTGGGTTCACTCTTGTGAGTCGTCAAAAGTCGACTCCTTCCGCGTTGTCAGTTCGCGTGCTCCTACCGGCTTCTCAGAGTCTCGATTCCTCACCCCAGAGTGCTTCAGCTGATTTCAAAGCAATCTGAGACGTACTTCAAGAATACCGGCTCTTCACAGATGAGGGTGTAGCTGTGGTGCGACCTGGGGCGGCGCGTCGGTGTCGGGGTGAGGGTCGAGGTCTTCCGATGATGGGAGTTCTCACACAACCCGTCCGGAAGACCTCGACGTGCCTGACGCTACCTTCACGCGCCCTGACCTGACTACCTTCACCCGCCTCGACGGCCTCGGTCTGGAGGTCACCGGCCAGCTGCTCGAGCCTGACCGGTCCGTGCTGGCGTGCCGGGTCGTGGAGCCGGACGACTGGTGCAGGCGGTGCGGCTGCCAGGGCGTGCCCCGTGACACGGTGAGCAGGGAGTTGGCGCACGAGCCGTTCGGGTGGCGCCCTACCACGCTGGTGCTCACCGTGCGCCGCTACCGCTGCAAGGAGTGCTCGCACGTGTGGCGTCAGGACACCACCGCTGCGGCGCCGCCGCGGGCCAAGATCTCCCGCGCCGGCCTGCGGTGGGGTCTGGTCGGGATCGTCGTCGGCCACCTGTCGATGGCCCGAGTTGCCGAAGGACTGGGCGTGGCGTGGAACACCGCCAACGACGCGGTCCTGGCTGAGGGCCGGCGTCTGCTCATCGAGGACCCGACCCGCCTGGACGGTGTCAAGGTCGTCGGGGTCGATGAGCACGTGTGGCGGCACACCCGGCGCGGTGACAAGTACGTCACCGTGATCATCGACCTCACCCCGGTCCGGGACGGCACCGGGCCCTCACGCCTGCTGGACGTGGTCGAAGGTCGGTCGAAGAAGGCGTTCAAGGACTGGCTGGCCGAGCGGGACCAGGCTTGGCGCGATGGGATCGAGGTCGTGGCCATGGATGGGTTCGCGGGCTTCAAGACCGCCACCACCGAGGAGCTGCCGGACGCCGTCACGGTTATGGATCCCTTCCACGTCATCCGGTTGGCCGGGGACGCTCTCGATGAGTGCCGCCGCCGAGTCCAGCAGGAACTGCACGGACACCGCGGACGCAAGGGCGACCCGCTCTACACCGCGCGGCGGACCCTGCACACCGGGGCTGACCTGCTCACCGACCGCCAGCACGAGCGCCTTGACAAGCTCTTCGCTGGGGACCGGCACGTGCAAGTCGAGTGCACCTGGGGGATCTACCAGCGCATGATCTCCGCCTACCGTCACCCCGACCGGGCAGCCGGCCGCGTCGAGATGAGCTCCGTGATCGACGCCCTCGCCGACAGTGTGCCTGAGGCGTTGGTAGAACTGCGCAAGCTCGGCCGCACCCTGACCAGACGCGCCTGCGACGTCCTGGCCTACTTCGACCGGCCGCGCACGAGCAACGGACCTACCGAAGCCGTGAACGGTCGCCTCGAGCACCTGCGTGGCCTGGCCCTCGGCTTCCGCAACCTCACCAACTACATCGCCCGCGCACTCCTCGAAGCCGGCGGATTCAGACCACACCTACACCCCGAATTGTGAAGAGCCGGATGTTGCCATCAGGCGCTTTCGAATAGTTCCGGATGTTGATTCCGGGCGGCTTGCTCGCTACCACAACGGATGATGGCCGTCTTCCTTCGGACGGCCACACGGGCAGGGGAATCCTTCGGGGCTGACTGTTTGAGTTCAGCCGCTGCCTGTGCCCGTTGACGGGCCTGTTCTGCCTTTCGGGCTGTATCAGCTTGAGCTTTGAGTTCCGACGGAGCTATCAGGGGTCGAGAGTCTTTTATCCAGGCTTTCAGTCGGAGCCGGAGCCATGCTTGGACGGAGCGCATTCCGCCGGATCCGCTGGTGTCCCACCTGCTGCCGTCGGGGCGGGTCTCTAGGGCGTGGAGGATGTCGGCGATTTGCCATCCGGCCCGGAAGAGCAGGGTCGTCTCGGCCAAGATCGGTTCTAGGGCGATGCGTCGTAGATCGGCGGGGGAGTGATGCTGTAAGCAGCGGGCGAGGTGCTTGAGTTGGCTTGCTTCGGCTTTCTGGGCGTGAGCAGGGAAGAGCTGTTGCCGTTTCGACTCCAAGGAAGCGCGGTGCTGCCGTGCGTAGCGTGCGTAGGCGCGAGCACACAGGGTTTGGTAGCTGATTTTTTGGGTCCCGGTCTTAACCCAGGAAGTCTTACTCTCCCTTACGGGAGAGGGGGTGCAATGAATGCTCTCGGTGTCGATGAGATCTGGGTTGCCGAAGAGCTTGTGGTCCGGGTCGGGGATGGTGAAGGTGTAGACCGGTGCGAGATCAGTCGTGGGTTGGCCTTTGGGTGCGTAGCGGGCGGATCGACCGGACGCGATGGAGGCCAGCAACCCGAAGAAGCGGAGACGGAATACCCAGTAGTCAACGGTTCGACGGCTGACCCGGAAGTAGTCCATCGCTGCTTGCCGAGTGAATGAGACCGTCATCGTCTTGGGGTTGTTCTGATTGATCAACCACTTCACAAATGCCTTCAGCGGGCGGCGTGTCCTGCGGGGGAGCTTAGAGACGACGGGGTGGTGCTTGAAGGCCCGGAGCCATTTGCCCGCGTTGCGGGCCAAGATCACGCCTTCACGATGAGCTGCCTGAGCCCTGGTCAGGGGGGACCTCTCCCAATCTTTACCAGCGGTACGCGGTCGAGAGGTATAGGCGGCCTTAGCCCTGCGGGATCGAGCAAGTGTCTCTGGGCTGCGCTTGGACCGCGTGGCGAAAGAGACGCCCCGAGGGATGCTACTGGCGGGTGGTGTTGCTATACTGGTCATAGCGCACCTCCCCTTGGTGGGGGTTGCAACATATAGATTGACTCCTTGTTAATCATCAGAATCCCGATCCGCTGGCAGGCTTTAGCGGGATTCAAAGGCTCGGGTGGCCCTCTTCGCAGAGGGCCACCGTCTTTTTAAGTTGTGTGCTCGTTTAGATGAGTGATTGGCAGCTCCCGGGGTGAGCGTCCTGTGTCTCGCGCCACGAGCTCTGCGAGGTACGCGGACTTCGTAACACCGAGGTCGTCTGCCTTGTCTTTTGCGGCCAGCTGAAGGTCAGGGTGCATCTGGAGGTTGAACCCCTTGAATTCCCCGGATTTCTGACGTTTTGGCCGCTGTATCATGTCCTTAACATACATGAGTTGTACATCAGTTGCGAGCTGACGGAAAGCTGTGTCGTACAGCTCGGCGGTTATACAGTTGAGACTCCGCCACATGCCGCGGGCCTTTCGGCCCAACCGTTACCCGTTGAGATGAGACCATCGTGACCATTTCTGCCAGTGCGTTTGATCAGTGGATCGGCGCGCTCGATGGGGGGTCCGAGCTGTCCATGCGGCAGGTTGGCAAGATGTCCGGGGTCTCGTCAGGACACCTGTCGGTTTCTCGCGCCCGTGGTGTGATGCCCTCTGTGGCTGTTCTCGGGGCGCCCAAGCCTATGGTCTTGATCCTTTGGAAGAGATTGCTCAATTTCCGGGTTTTGGGGTCGCTTGGCCTGTGCCGAAATTGAGGGCCGACACTCCGGAGGAAGGTGACCCGGATTATGAAGCTGCGGTCTCCTCATCGGATCCCCGGTGGTACCTCGGCGATGACGAATAACCAGGCTTAGTTTCCGTTGGCCCAGTTCACGATCATGACGAAAACAGCCACAACGGCAAGGCAAAGGGCCAGTGTGAGAACACCAGTCAAGGTCCAAGTTCCAAGTATGGCAACACCGACGAAGACATACATGAGTCGGTCCTCGTCTCTGTGTATAGGTGCGGTTGCTGACGGGTTAGAGGCTGCGGGAGTTCTTCTGTGTCCGTTGCTGATCCAGTACGGCAGGCGATTGCGTCTGAGTGGATTGAGCCTTTCGTTGTTTCTCTCGGGTGCCCTGTGCCCAATTGGCGACATCGCGTTCGTTGCGCAACTGGTCGGTGGGTCGTTGCCCGCGCTGCAAGGCAGACATATCCCGACGTTCGGCCTTATCGAGCCGGGCCTGGTTCTTACTCTCGTCAGCCTCGGGACGGGTGACCCGCGTAGCCGGATTCTCGTCCCTGACCTCGGCGTAGGAATCATAAGCCTCTTGAGTGGACTGGTGGGCGGTCTCTAGTGCCTGCCCGGTGCCCTGTGCTCTCTGTTGTGCGACGTCGAGTTCGTCGCTGGCTTCGTCAAGGGCGCTCTTCTGCGCGGAGTAAGTATCGTCCTGGTCCAGCCAGTCCTGGTTGTAGGCCGCGTCGGGATCATCGAAGCCGTACTTATCCTTGAACCGGGCTTGTTCTTCCTGCCAGTCCTTGGTCCGGGACCCACGGTTGAAGAAGTTGGCTTCTTCCAGATCTTGTTCGGCACGAGCGACCGGGGCATAGTCACGGTTGACCTGACCTTGCAAGTCTTCGGCGATGGTGTCGAGTTTGTCCTTCTCTTCCTGGACCCGTTGCCGGGCTTCCTCGGCGTCCTCTTCGGCCTGCTCATGCTCGGTACGTGCGGTTTCTTCCTGTTGCCATGCTGTGATGACCTCATCCCATTGGGTGTCCATGTCCATGAGGGCTTCCTCCCACTTCTTTTGAGCGGCATCGGTTTGGGTGTCGATCTTGGTTTCGGCCTCGGTCAGCGTCTCGGTTGCCGACCGGATAGCGGTGGCTTCTTCGGCCACAACGTGATTCTGTCCTTCGGTCTGTCCGGGCCGGTTGGACAGTACCCCGCGTTTGTGGACCTCAGTCACCTGGGATTGCAGGTATTCCCCTTCGTCGGAATGGGCGTACTTCTTCGGGATCGCCCGTTCTTCCGAATCCGGAATGTTGTACCGGGCTCGGAAAGCATCGACCTCACCGGCGACCCGGTGCCATTGGGCTGCGTTCTTCCGATTGGCCGGTACCTCACCGAGGGCATGTGTCCAGGCCGGTTTCTCGGACGCGAGCTGCTTGCCTCGCAGTGTGGTGAGTTCTCCGATTTCCTGGTGGTGCTCCTCCAAGATGGATCGGAAATCCTGCGGAGTGTGCTGATTGGTCATCCAGAACGTCGAGGCGGTGTGTTCCGAGACTCCGTGGGTGATGGTGGCTCCATCAGCCTTCTCGTGCTTTTCAGCGGTCGGCAACAGCGAGTCCCGTAGCTCTTTCTCTTGGATCAAAGCGTGTTGAATGGTGACATCGTGTCCGCTTCGGGACTTTTCCCCGCGGGCGATCTCCTCAAACTGTTTTTGCGCGGGGGAGGACCACCTGCGACGGGAGGCTTCGGCGTCCATCTCGGACATCAGCCACCGGTATTCAGGGTCTCCGTTCTCGCGCATGGTCTCTGCCAGGCTGGTCCGGCGTTTGTTCAGTTCCTCGGTCGGGACCATCCCGAATTCGCGCTTGTCCCAGTTGGGGTCTTCCAACTGGCTTCTTTTGGAGTCGGTTTCGGTGGATGCGTTCGCTGTGGCGATTAACCGGTCGAGGTGTTCATCAGGGATGCTCGCCAGCGGCCGGGGACCGGCGGTGTCTCGGATCTGCTCGTCACGGGCACGCAGATTTTTGATCCGCCAGTGCAGCACAGCCGATTCGTCTTCGGCGTTGCCGAAGTCCCGCTGATCGTGCGCTGCCTTGACCAGCGCGGCCGGGTCCAGGCCCTTCTCGGTCGCATCGGCCAATTCATGAGCTAGTGCGCCCCAGCCGTCGTTGGCCTTGAGCTGGTTGGCCCGAGTGAGACCGAGTGCTTCACCGGTGACCTGTTCCATCGCCTTCTCAGATGCGTGCAGGCTCAGGTTGGTGTAGAGGTCGATCCTCTCGGCAGGCGACCTGTCTTCGGCCCTCATGCGTTGGGCCTGCTCGTGGACGGAGATGTTCACATCGTAGGCCTGGCTGATGGATTCAAGGATCTGGTCACGGGTCAGGTCTGCTGTGGTCTCGGTGTAGCCGTAGTTGCCGGATGTCGCCCTGGACAGCGCCACGTAGGCATCAGAGCGTTCGGTGTTCTGATCGAGGATCGCCCGTGCCACATCAACCGTGGAACCTTGGGCCCGGTTGATCGTGGCCGCGTACCCGAGCTCGACCCACTCGTTGACGTAGTGGGCGGGCAAGGTGATTTTGCCGTGGTGCTTCTCGTGCTGGACCGTCAATCTACCGTCGTCGTGGGTGGCCAGGACGTTCCAGAGGTCCCCGTTTTTCACGAAGTCTTTACCGCCGTTCAGGCCCAACCGGTGGTCGTTGTTGCGTGTGAGTACCCGATCTCCGGGATGGATAGCCACATCGGCGTGGGTGGTGACCGTCTGTGAAGCATCAACAGCACCGTTGCGGATGGCACGGGCCTGGGCAAGCTCGTTGAGCTCAGTCACCGTGGCATTGGTCGGGGCCATCATCAGCGAGAGCTTCCCGGCCTCTGTATCTATGGTCCAGTCGTGGAAGACCTGTTGGACCATCGTGTCGTGGCCACCGGCCTGCATGCGTCCTTGCTCGACGTACCAGTCGAACGGCTTGTCTTCACCACGAGCCGGAGGCTCACGTAGCGCCAGAGAGGCGGCTGCTTCTTCCAGGTTGGCCTCGGCGGGGTTGTCCGGGTTGCGGAAGCGGTGGACCTGATCCAGGCGGGTGCAGCCTGCTTCCCGGTCAATCAGCCGCAGCGCACCACCGGCACCGATGGCACCGAGCTGCTGATCGTCACCGATACCACGCACGAGAGCCCCGCGCGCCTCAGCCAGAGACACTAGCTCTGCCAATTTGGGCGTGGATACCATCCCGACTTCATCCACCAGGAAAACATCACCGGGACGAATCTTTGCGGCGGCGGGGGAATCTTTGGTCAGGAATGAATCAATGGTGGTTGCGGTGACTCCGGCGTCTTTCGACAGGACATCGGCGGCGACCGCGGTCGGTGCCAACCCGTGAACTTGGGCCCCTTCTGCTATCCAGGTGTTGACCATGATCTTTGAAGCCGTGGTTTTACCGGCACCGGCCGGGCCAATCCCGAACGCCACCAGCTTGTCACTGGTGGCCAATTCCCGAGCCAAAGATTCTTGGCCCGCATCAATCTGATAACCCTTTTTCCCGGCCGATTCCTGCGCTACTTCCAAGGCGGTTTCGAAGGCCTCGTTCGAGGCTACGGGGATGACCTCCCGTGTGGAAGCGGCATCGAGAAGATACTTCTCGTTGGCGATGATCCCCTCGCTGGTGAAGACCTCGCGGTTGGCGGGTAAGTAAATACTCGTACCGTCTTCACGGACGAACTCTTTGCCCTGCGGCAGTGCCACACCCAGCTCCGGTGTCATCGACACGGAAGCATCAACGACCTGATCAACGACAGTCTGTTTCAGGTCAGCATCGACGGGATGTCCGCCCATGATGTCGGTGAAGTACCGGGTCGCCTCGGCGTTGATATTCGTTTTCCGCCACGTTGAACGCGATTCTTCCAGGCGGCTGATGATCGCATCGACATGTTCTTGCGGTGTCATCGCCAACGACTCCGCCACCTGGACCGAGACCTCACCGGCCCGTTGCGTGGAAGCCGTTTTCAGATGTTCGTGGAGGTGCTCACCCAGCGGCAGGTCAGGGGTGGCGACCTTCGCTTTGGCGACCCACTGCTGGTTCAGCTCTTCGAGCGAATGCGGTCCGTCCTTCTCCGGTCGGGTCGCCAGCGTGGCTTGCTGAGCCAGCTTGTTCCGTTGCGCCGGGGTCGGGGCATGGCCGTGCCGTTCAACGAACTCAGCCTCGACCGTCTCCAACGCTTCCTTGATGGAAACGGAGCGTGCGGAGAATTTCGACACGTCGTCGCGGCTGATCCCGGCCAGCTCCCAAATCTTCTTCCCCCGTACCTCAGTCGGGGTAAATTCCAGACCAAGTGTCTCGTGGATATGGTGCATGATCCGAGCATTGTAAAGTTCACTGGCGGCCACACCGTGCTGAAAAAGCAGCCGTCCGTCCAGGGTTGACCATTTCCCGTCAGCACCTTTAACCCTGTTAGCGATCACGAGGTGATCGTGCAGGTTCGGGTCTCCGGATCGGGAATCATAGTGACGGAACTTCGTGGCCACCAGGCCCTTGTCGGTGTCGATCTGCTCGCGTCCGTGTTGACCACGACGAGCATAGATTGCATGGTCATTCAGGTAATCAACGACGTCGTTGATCGCAGACTCATGAGCTGATTCGATCCCGGTCCGCAGAGCCTCATCACCGAGCCCCCAGGCCATCGAAACGGACTTGGTGGGGGTGAATACGTGGTCGAACCCGGCCACCGACTGCTGACGCGGCTTCGAATTGTTTGCGATGTGTGCGGCGATCTCTGCCGCGGTTCCGTCGCGGCCGTGAAGATCACGAAATTGCTGTCCGGCGACACGGTTCTGAATCTCTTTCCGCTCAGTCTTGGTCGGGGGAGCGTCTGTGGTCTTGAAGTGGCGACGGTATTGTTCGTCGAGTTCACGTGTAAACTCGTTATCCGGGGATTGCTTGTACTCGCCGGGTTTTCTCCCCAACCGGGTCGCCTCAACCCAATCATCGGTGCCTGCGCGAATGGCGTCATTACCTGCCGCGGTGGCCTTGCGTTGTTCGGCCGGTGTCATCTTGTAGCCGTCGATGAAAATCGATTCGTCTCCGGCTGTGACGGCGACCCGTGCCAGCTCATCGTTGCCCATGGCCGTGTGCTGTGCCAGGGTCCGGTAGAACGCACTGCGGGAGGTATTCAGCGCCTTGATCGCCTCAGAGTTGTTCGCATCAGGACGATACTTCGATAACCCCGCGTAGGCGTTGCGTGCAGCTTCGACCCGTACCGATTCCTCGGCTTGCCTGCGAGTTTCACTCTTCCACTGGGTCAACTTGGCTTCGTCAATCGGGGTTGATCCGTCACCATAGAGCGCGTCCATTTGCAGTTCAGTGACCTCTTGGCCACGAAGGCCGAAGTGTTCCGCCCCCGCGCCAATCCACTGGCCTGGCGGCATCCCGGAGACCTGGTAATAATCGCTCAGTTCGCGGTCACTGGAGCGCAACTGATCACCGCTGGCCACCTCGTTGGTGTAGTAGAGGTGGCCATCGCCCGTTGAGAGCTTATGGACGGTCATCATGGACCTCAGAATACCGCATGATCGCGCGAATTCTAGAGCCAGTCCCACCCTGAGTCACTGAGTGCAAGAGGTGTGACGACAATAAGGAGGAAAAAACGACCGAGGAACGAGGGAGGGTTTTGACGAACTGTTGGGGTCCGGACAGTTCTATGCTGGCCGCGATTTTGCACAAGAGGCCACGATGGTGGACAGGTGCCGTGCACATGATCGGAGGAGCTTGCGGGGGAGAGCTTGTGTGCGGGAGCTGTCCACCATCGTGAGCTGTGCACAGTCAATTGGAGGAGGAACGGGGGAAATCTACTGTGTACAACGTGCCGACTGTGTAAAATCGAAACCAGCCCGCCGGGGCGACTCTCATGGTGTAAGTGAATAGACGTCTTGGCTCACCCCCGGCGGGTCTCAATTTTTCGGAGGGTGAGCGCTAGGGATACGGGAGGTTGATCATGGCTGGAACGAAACGGAAATCAGCGGCGAAGACCGCCGCACGACAACGCGCGAAAGCCGCCGCCGAGGCATCCATCAAAAAGGAACACCGCCTGTTAGATAAGGCAGAAGCGTTCTTCCTGGAAACCTTCGACTTCGAGAAGAAACGCCAGGCACTCAAGGACAAGATCGCCAAGCTTCAAGGCGAACTCGCCACCCTGGACCCGGTCACCGCACGAGCAGGCAAACTCGTGCTGTCAATGAAGGACGAGGGACTAACAAACAAAGAAATTGGGGAACGGCTCCAGCTCTCCCCCCAAGAGGTCCGTTCGTTCCTCCTGGCAGGAGAACGCAACGCCGACGATGCTCTCGAAGACAACACACGTTCCGATCAAGGCAACGATGATCAGAGAACAGACGACCGCGATTCAGAACAGAGTTCCTTGGCCTCGCGAGAGTCCTAACATCATCGCTTTGATCGCCTGACGGTCATACCCCTGTTCCCGGATCAGATCACGTAATGCTCGTGAACGCGGACCGCGTTGGCTCGGGGGCTGGTAGCGGAAGAACTCAGCGGCGAACTGTAAATTATGCCGCCCACGCGTCGCCCGATCAGTCATGTTCGCCTCACGAGTTCCCAGAAGCACATGAGTTGACGAACCAGCCTCGGCCCGGACACAAATTGGATTATCGCAGACGTGGCAGGCTTCAAGATCAGCGATAGCATCCAGGCCACCATGAACAAGCCCGAGAGCGTAGCGGTGGGCGCGAATCATTTTCTGTTTGCCCACCTCCGGCGTAGTCCAGAAACGCCCGTAGCCATCATCACCAATCGCCCCGGTCCAGATCCAACAATCGCTCGGGCCCGGTCCTTTGATGACCTTGTCCCAGAACCGGTTTCGTTCATTGCTCATGCTGACAAATTCTACTCGGGCCGGTTTCGCCCCTGATTGCTTCGGCCTGACTCGGTCTGCTTCTGATCTGTGGTTCGTGAGCTTTGAGTTCTCCAACTGAATGGGAGCCGTTTCTGTTGAACGTAGCGCCCTGTGTGCCTCGAGCCGTCGCCGCACGCAGCGAAGCGAGTACGGCGGCGGTCCGGGTTCCAAGGCCCTCCTTGGCGTGGGGGTTCGGGGCGGCGATAGCCCCCGAGAAACACCACCGCAGCGCCCCGCAGAGATTTCGAGTTCCACCTCCGGCCGATCATAAAACGGAGGGGGCCGGAGCTTTCGCCCCGCCCCTTTTTTTCTGTGGTGGTTGTTAGTCGGTGGTCTCGTCCTCGATCAGGTCGGTTTGGGAGATGTCGAAGACGCTGACCATGATGAAGAACTCCTGCTCGCGGTCCTCACCGGTCGCTTCGTCGGTGAGTTTCTCGCCGGTCTTCTCGTCGCGGATTTTGCGCTTGGACGGTGCGAAAATTTTTAGGCCCTTCTCACCCTTGCGGACCACACGTCCGGCGGCCTTCCATTTGGTAGACCCCTGGCACCGACCGAGCAGGGCCCTCGAACGTCCAGGTAATGGGAGTCTCGCTTCGTGCGCTTCGGATATCCAAACTATTCCTCTGCATGTAGTCGTACGTGTCACCTGGGACAGTCGCGGACAGGGTGGGCAGCTTCGTATCTGCACACTGGAGTGCAGGCCACCCATTTCCCGCGTGGGTTTAGCTGGCCTGTCGCAGGCCCTCTTCGATCCAATCCCGGATCAGCTCAGACTTGGTTCTCCCCTGCGCCTGGGACAGGCTGCTGATGGCTTCATCCACCTGGGCAGGCACCCGCACGCGCAGCATGGGGGATTCTCCTGCTGCCCGTGTCTTCTGCGCACTGAGGCTCGGTCGCCCCCGGCGCAGGTCGGCGTCACTGATTGCATCCAGATCATCGGTGCCATAGACCTCGCGCAGGATTGCCCGTCCAGCCTCAGCCGCGTCGTCGCCATGCAGGCTCGGCGTGTTCGGGTCCGGAGTCATCGCCCCGGTCTCGGCATCCTGGGCCAGCTGGTCCCAGTCCTGCTTTTCGTTGTGGGTCATGATCTTGCCTTTCTCTGCTCGTGCCCATGCTGGACACTTCGATACTTCTCTCCTCGCCCTGGCAGGGGTCGGGGCCTACTGGGCACGCTCCCCAGTTTCCATCGCATGGAAGACAACATAGTCACCTCCTAAGCGTTTGATGCAGACCTCTGCCAACCGGTCCGTCTGGGCATGTACCGGGCCGATGAACTTGATCGCTTGGTCGCCATAACGATCAACGAACGAGAACCTATCGACCGCATGGGAGAACACGTAGGCGATCTCCCGCTCGGTCATTCCGTGCTTGAAAGCTGTGTGTTTGTACTCCATGCCCATACACAATATTGTATCCCACTACTGGGGTACGTGCAAGTGGTGGTAGACCAGCATATTCCCCCACCTCAGGGGTCACAGCTAGCCTGTTGCTATGGATACTTCACAACGCACCGCCGTCGATGCAGTTCTCATCCTCGAAAGCCTGTCGAAGATTCTTCGCGTCACCCCCCAACGGCAGCCGAGAAGACAGTGACCTTCACGCGGCCTACGTGGATGACAGCATCAAAGCCGTCATCAGGCAAGCACAACTGTCTCCGGAGGATATCGAGACCGCCCGGAACTGGGGCGGCTCCGAGTGGACCTCAGCTCTGCTCTATGCGCTCTTTCCTCACGAGAACCTGATCGAGCTTCATCGCAAGATTGGGCAGAAGGCGCAGCGGACGAACTAGGACTCAGCCAAAGCCCGCTGCACCGTCCACCGGGAAACCCCGTGCAACTTGGCCGCTTCGGTCATAGACATGCCGGAGTTCACCGCAGCAATGACCGCTGCCTTCCTCTGCCCGGTCAGTTTCGGCTTCGGACCCGGCACTCTGCCCTGCTTACGGGCATGCTCGATACCCTCGCGGGTCCGCTCGATCATTTGCTCCCGCTCCATCTGAGCCAACGCAAGATTCACGTGGACCACGAATTTGCCCATCGCGGTCCCAGTATCCAGCCCGACATCCTGGGCCTGGACACGGATACCGCGTCCGTCGAGGTCCATGAGGGTTTTTAGGGCATCGAGCATCGAGCGGCCCAGCCGGTCGATGCGAGTCACCACGAGAATATCCCCCTCGCGTAGATAGTCGATGGCCGCGGCCAGGCCGGGACGATCGGATTTCACCCCGCTAGCGGTGTCCTCGAAGACTCGCTGACACCCATCGGCCTGTAAGGTCTCACGCTGGGTAGTCAGGGATTCCCGCTGCGCCTTCGTGGAGACACGGGCGTAACCGACTTTCACAGTTCCATCCAGCACCATGCCGCGAAAGGGCCTGGCAGTCTCATTCCGACTCCACCGTTTTTCTCGGGCATAAGCGGGGCTCCCCAGCCGCCGGCTTCCATTCCTTGCGAGATAAGGAAATCACGAGATGCCTCGGAGACGGCCCCCGCAAGGAGTCGTTTGGAACCATGTTGGCGCGCAAGGTTGACAGAATGCTTAAACAGGACAACCCCTATACCTTGCCCTTCGTTCCCCTCAGTGACTGCGATATATTCCAGTAGGGCTGTATCCGTTACGTATTGCGCGAGCCAACGAGGCTCTATTCTCGGGTGCTGGAGCCATTCGGTCGATCCTGCATTCGTGGCGTTGCATGACAGATAGAAAGCCCCGACCCGTTCCCCATCTTGGTCAAGCGCCTCAACCCACTCGGACCAGGTGTCCGCGAAAGTTCCGTTCTCGCGCAGATAGTGCCGCAGGCGCGTGTAGTCAGCTTCATGGTCGTCGTTAACAAATTTTCGATCCACAGCTGGGATTCGCTCCGCAAAGAATTGCTTGAGGCGGCGTCTCTGGTGCACTGACACGTCCCTAAACGTGACTTCCGGCTTTCCTGCAGTCATGCCTTCTCCCTTGCTTGCAATAGTGGTCGTTACTCCTGTGTCGTCTCACCCAATTTGACCAAGGCTTCGGCAGTCAAGCGATGGTAGGCGCGGGCATCATCTTGCATCTCTGCGTCTTCCTCGCGGCGTCGCGATGACCCAAAGACCCGAGAGAAGAAGCTGGGCCGCGCGGCCTCTTCGGTTTCTCCAGTCACGCGGTGGAAGTGCTCAAGCTCGGCAACCTCGTAGGTATCCGTCAAGGCCGCGATCCAGCGGTCTCGCGAGTCCTTATCTTCAAGGACCTCCGCTGCATCTTTGCGGGGATTCACCCCGGAGGGGCGTACATCGTCAAGGGCCGAGAACGCGTCCAGGACGTCGGTTCCGAGAATTGAGGTGTTCATGATCTACGTTCCCTTCTATCGTGCAGAATCGGTCAAATTTGCACGATTCACAACCTAGCTCTCGGAATGACCGTTGAACCGCATGTACATCCCATCGGCATGCATCGAGTTATTGTGACCCTGGCGGCCCGTTGGATCAGTCAAACCTCATACTCACCCTGAGTGCCCGACGATACTGATTGCCTCAGCTGCCGCACCCTCGACCACTCTGTAGTGAACCCAGGTCCCCTTACGTGTAGCTGTAACAAGACCTGCTTCCCTGAGCTTGCGCAGATGGTGAGAGACCGTGGCTTGAGAAACCGCCAGATCCGGCAAGTCACAGACGCAGACCTCAGCGGGTTCTACCCGTCGAATCGCCAGATACAAGCGCAACCGCAACGGATCCGACAGCGCCTTGAAAATTTCCGCAGCCTCTCGAACACGATCCTCCGACGCAATGAGGCTAGAGGACCTGACGGGGACCGAAGGAGCTACTGGAGTGGACATGTCTCTTATTTTGACAAGCATCGAATCAGGAAGCAAAAATCTATTTAGACAAACACCTAAATAGGAGGCGTTGCATGGACTCGTCCACGGAGGATCTTCCGGTCATCGTTCTAGGCGCTGGACCCATCGGCCTAGCCTGCGCGGCTGAACTACGTGGCCGCGATCAGTCCGTCCTGGTACTCGAACAGTCAGATCGTGTTGCCGAGAATGTGCATCAATGGGCACATGTGCGCATGTTTTCCCCCTGGGAGGAGCTGGTCTCTGCCGCTGGGGTCAAACAACTAGGGGCGCAGTGGAAGCCACCCAAGGCCTCTGTGTACCCCACGGGTCAGCAGTGGGTCAGCCAGTACCTAGATCCACTGGGGCAGGCATTGGCCGACTGGATTAGGTTTGACCGCCGCGTTGTTGGGGTATCCCGCCTAGACCGGGATTTGTTAGTTGAATCAGGTCGAGCCGAACAACCCTTTGTCATACATGCTCGCCGGTCTGATGGGGTCATCGAGCGGGTCTTGGCTCGTGCGGTGGTTGATACGACCGGGACGTGGCAACGGCCTAGCCCGCTCGGTTCTGAAGGATATCCGGTGGCGGGGGAAATCGACCATGCGGACCGAATCGTTCACTCGATGCCTGATCCTGCTGACCCGTGCTGGGCTGGACAGAAGGTGGCTGTTCTCGGTTCAGGTGCCTCAGCACTGACATCGTTGGTGGCGTTGACCCGCCAGGGTGAAAATGCTGCATCTTCGGTGGTGTGGGCAGTGCGGCGAGGCTCTGTCGATCAGGCTCTCGGCGGCGGAGAAAATGATGAGCTTCCTGCCCGTGCAGCACTGGGAGATAAGGTTCGCCGTGCGATTTCCGACGGAAGGATTACCGTCATCACCCGGTTCAGGGCAGCTGCAGTTCACCCTGAGGCTGAGGATACGGTAGCTCTGGTCTCCTCAGACGGAGGTGCAGTAGAGGGGTTGGACCGGATCGTATGTGCCACCGGGTACCGCCCAGATCATTCTTTTCTCTCCGAGGTCCGCCTGGACCTAAACCGGCAACTAGAAGCTCCTGCCGGTATCGCTGCGGATATTGACCCGAATTGGCATTCTTGTGGATCGGTGCCGGCGCATGGATACCAGTCCTTGGAGCAACCGGACGCAGGCCTGTTCATCGCCGGGATCAAATCGTATGGTCGAGCTCCGTCATTTTTGGCGATGACTGGTTTTGAACAGGTTCGTTCCATTGCTGCCTACCTGGCCGGGGACCTTCAAGCCGCTCAAAGTGTGCAGCTAGACCTCCCGGAGACCGGAGTATGCGGCGGTTCTGGTGATTTCGACGCCGAACCCGAAGCTTGCTGTAACACTTCTGAGGGGAGGGTCTCACGGTGAGCGTTGATTCAGCGACAGGCGGGCGGCTGTCGACCCTGGACAGGTTCCTGCCGGTGTGGATCATTCTGGCCATGGTCGCTGGTCTTGGGTTAGGCCGGTTAGTTCCCGGTTTGGGTGTAGGCCTGTCTGCAGTTGAGGTCCAAGGCGTGTCCTTGCCGATTGCCCTGGGGCTATTGGTAATGATGTACCCGGTGCTGGCCAAGGTCCGGTACGACCGGCTCGGTCACGTCACCTCAGATAAACCCATGCTGGTCTCATCTTTGGTTCTGAATTGGGTAGTGGGACCGGCCGTGATGTTCGCTCTGGCGTGGATTTTTCTTCCGGACCTACCGGCATATCGAACCGGGCTGATCATCGTCGGACTGGCCCGCTGTATTGCCATGGTCATCATCTGGAATGATCTGGCCTGCGGAGACCGAGAGGCGGCGGCCGTACTGGTGGCGACCAATTCCATCTTTCAGGTCATTGCCTTCGCCGGGCTAGGCTGGTTCTATCTCAACGTTCTGCCTGGCTGGCTTGGATTACCGCAAGCTCATCTAGATGTTTCGACTGTCAGCATCGCCGGATCCGTGCTGGTCTTTCTCGGGATACCCCTAGTGGCCGGGTTCCTCTCGCGTGGCATCGGTGAACGCCACTGGGGCCGAAAAGCCTACGAAACCTCGTTCCTACCGAAGATCGGACCTCTGGCCCTCTACGGGTTACTGTTCACCATCGTGGTTCTTTTCGCTCTACAAGGTGATCAGATCACTCACAGACCAGTGGATGTCGCACGTATTGCCATACCCCTGCTCGCATATTTTGCGATCATGTGGGGTGCAGGATACCTCCTGGGAAGGGCCTTGCACTTTTCCTATCAGCGCACCACGACGCTAGCTTTCACCGCCGCGGGCAACAACTTCGAACTGGCGATCGCCGTATCGATCGCGACTTTCGGCGCCTCCAGCGGACAGGCCCTGGCAGGAGTCATTGGGCCGTTGATCGAAGTGCCTGCCCTCATCGGCCTCGTTTATGTATCCCTGGCTTTGCGCCGTCGGTACCCCCATCAGGAGGTGTCTTCATGACCGCCCCTCGCCCCTGTGTGGTATTTATTTGCGTGAAAAACGCTGGCAAATCTCAGATGGCTGCTGCTTTGGCTCGCCTGTATTCCAACGGACGAGTGATCGTCCAGTCAGCCGGAACACAACCTGGCCAGGGACTTAACCGGGCCTCGGAAGCATCTGTGGCCGAGGTGGGAGCCTCGTTCGACGGCGAATATCCCAAAGCTATAGACGCGAAGCTGCTCCGGGAGGCTAATCGGATCATCATTATCGGCACCGAAGCTCATATTGAACCTGTTGAAGGTATGACAGGTTCAATACAGAGATGGGAGACTGTTGAGCCTTCTCGCCAGGGCATTGAAGGCCAGGAGCGCATGCGATTGATTCGTGACGATATCGCCCAGCGAGTTCAAGCACTCCTGGCAGAGCTTGCGATGGACTAAGTCCTACGGACAGGGCTCACTTATCTATCGGTGGGCCCTGTCGACGAAGCGCATCGGTAAAGGTCACACCTCTCTTAGGACGCTTACCATTCGCAAACGGGCCAATTATGTTCTGGCACGCTGGATGGCTCGGTAGACCGTGGAACGGGCCACCCGAACAGCTCCGCGATCTCCGATGTCGTATGTTCCCCTCCCCGATAGAGTGAGACTAGATGTTTCTCTTGCGAGGCGGACAGTTTCGGCTTTTTGCCTCGCAGTCTGCCTTTGGCCTTGGCTACTGCCATGCCCTCACGGGTCCGCATCCGGATCAGGTCAGCTTCGAACTCGGCCACCATGCCCAATACGTTGAACAGCAGCCTGCCGATTGGATCCTCAGGCTCGTAGACGCTGCCGCCAATGTTCAGAGCCACCTCCTTGCCCGTGAGTTCAGCGGCAATATCTCTAGCGTCGGGCAAGGATCGGGCGAGCCGGTCCAGTTTAGTCACCACCAGAGTGTCCCCAGCCCGGACCGGCTTAGGGGCGCTCGTGTAACCCATCCACCCAACAAATGGGAATTTCTGCGCAACTTCAACGTGCGCTGGAATCTGTTCATTGCGGTTCATGCCGTGCTAGGTCCACCTCGACAAGCGCAGAGCTACTGCTTCCTTTGGCTACTAGGCCCTTCCAACACGACCTGTCTTGACCGTTGAGTACGACCTTGGCACGCAGTGTTAGTCAGGTGGCGCCCAGGGCCATAGTAGCGGCGACCTCGGCAACCCTAGGTTGAGGAGTGTCAAGGTCGCAGAGACTCACGCCAATCGTTGACTTCCTTGCGGCCGATCAGCACACCAGCACAAGAGGAGAACGCCATGTCAAGCAACAACCGCGCCGTCGTGTTTGAAAGCGCACGAGACATGCGTGTGGAGTCTTTGGACTTCCCCAAACTTGAGATGCCCAACGGCAAAAAGGCCCCGCACGGCGTCATCTTGAAGATCGTGGCCACCAACATCTGCGGTAGCGATTTGCACATCTACCGAGGATCTTTCCCCGTCCCGCAAGGCATGGTCATGGGCCACGAGATGACCGGCGAAGTCGTCGAAATCGGCTCGGACGTCGAATTCCTTTCCGAAGGCGACCTCGTCTCTGTTCCATTCAACGTGGCCTGCGGTCGGTGCCGCAACTGTCGGGCCCGTCGTACAGAAGTCTGCGAGACCGTGAACCCGGACGTCGCCTGCGGGGCCTACGGATTCAATCTGGGCAATTGGCAGGGCGGGCAGGCCGAATACCTGTTCGTCCCGTATGCCGATTTCCAATTGCTGAAGTTCCCGGACAAGGACCAGGCCATGGAAAAGATCCGTGACCTCGCGCTTCTCTCCGACGTCCTCCCGACCGCATTCCACGGATTGGTGGAAGCCGGAGCCAAACCGGGATCGACCGTCTACATCGCTGGTGCCGGACCGGTCGGCCGGTGCGGTGCCGCAGCAGCCCGTCTGCTCGGGGCCTCCTGCATCATCGTCGGCGACTACCACCAAGACCGTCTGGACCTGATGAAGAACAACGGCTGTGAAACCATCGACCTCAACCAAGACGTTGCGCTGACCGACCAGATCGAGGCCATCCTAGGCGAGCCGATGGTCGACTGCGCGGTTGATTATGTCGGTTCCGAAGCACACGGAATTGGCACTGAGGCCGATGACATGAACCCGGCACATGCCATCAACCAGGTCATGGACGCCACCCGAGCAGGTGGAGCCACCGGTGTCATCGGTGTTTACGGGCCCGATCCACTGGCGACGTCGAAGGCGGAACAGGAAGGCACCTTCCCCCTTGACTTCGGCAAGGCGTGGATCAAGTCGCCGCGCATCTCCGGCGGGCAGGCACCGATCATGCACTACAACCGTGAATTGATGATGTCCATCCTGTGGGACCGGATGCCTTACCTCAGCGACATGCTCAACACGAAGGTGATCAGTCTCGACGAGGCACCCGATGCCTACTCGACCTTCGATACGGGAGTCTCCGAGAAATTCATCATTGACCCGCACGGGTTGATTCCTTCCTGATCTTCCCCGCTTCTGACCGGGCTGCGGCCGTTAACGGCGGCCACAGCCCGGTTTCTTCATGAGAACCGTTCATGTGTTGGCCAGGCCCCGAGACCAACGTCGTATAGTAGTCGCACGCGGGGCCCGGGACAGGATGCCTCGGGAGGGAGACGGTGTGAATATCGAAGGAACCTCGTTGCAACGCATACAGTCGTTCTCCACGCGGCGTGCTCCGCACGGCGAGGAGGTCGACTACTGGCGCGAGGCCAGGCGAGAAGCGTACGTCTCCGTCAGGACTGACCCTGTGGACAGCCGGTTCGGCGGCAAAATCCAGCTGGGCCAGTATCCCGGATTTCGGTTATCGACGAAATGGGCACAAGCCGAGCAGGTCAGACGCTCTAGGAGCGACATCGCCCAAGGCCCGGAGAATCAGGATTACCTGTACTTTCTGATGCAGCTGAGCGGGGATCTTCTCATCGAACAAGCCGGACGAGCCGCACTGGCTTCGCCCGGATCCCTGGTCATCTATGACAGTGCTACCCCATTCAAGTTGAGCAGCCAGGGCCCTTACAAGCAAGTTGTACTGGAACTACCAGCCGATGACGCATATGCGATGGCGGGGATAGACCGCAGCGACTACTTGCTCGCCAGGCGATTTTCTTGTTCCGGAGCGGTGGGTGCTGTCGTATCGTTCTTCGTTGGTCTGGCAGGCAGTCAGGCCAAAGATCCCTGCGGTGCCCATACCCTTGAATACCAAGCACCTGTCCTCGGCTCATCGTTTATCAGCCTCCTGTCCCCTCAAAAGTCTCAGGAGGATACACCGGATGTCGTCCGGCGGAACGAGGCGCTGGCTTATATGCGGGCTCATCTTGCTGATCCGGATCTCGACACCGAGCGTATTGCAGCAGCATTGAATCTTTCCCGTCGCACGCTGTTTCGCCTATTCGAGGGAAGCGGCGAGTCAGTCATGGGCCGACTCCGGTCATTGCGGCTGGAGCGGGCCCGTCAGGTCCTTCGCACACAGGTCACCACACCGGTATCGACGGTTGCTCTTCAGCTGGGGTTTTCCGGGCCTGTGCAGTTCTACCGATCATTCCGGACCACGGTCGGGATGACCCCTGGTGAATACAGAGAACTCGCCGCCCTCGAAGAGACGAAGGACCAGCAGTCTTAGTAAAGAACCAGTCAATTTTCCTCGACTCCAATGGGTCGATCCCGCACCAAGCATGACCCGACCCTACCAACACGCGAAACCAGCGTAGATAGGTGACATCTGATCTGGCTTGCCCGCTGGGCGGTCTGGACGGAGGCTACCTATCCCCGCATCAGTCCCATCGGCCTCAGCCCGTGAGCAACGACTTTGCCTCAGCCCTGCCCCCGGCGGGGCCCTTTGCTCCCTCCACGGGCACTGCGCCGCTCGTCTCCGTTGTCGGTGATGTTTGACACATCAAACCAGAGCTTTGTAGGGTCAAATAATGGAAGCCAAACACCAGCAGATCCGGCGAGCACTGATCCGCAGGATCGAGGAGGGCGAGCTCGAACCCGGGGCTCGTGTGCCCACCGAGCACGAACTGTGCGAGGCCTACGGCGTCAGCCGCACCACGGCCGGCAGGGTCATGAGCGACCTCGTCAACGACGGGTACATCACCAGGAAGCGCGGGGTGGGGTCCACCGTCGCGACCCGGAGGACGCAGCTCGACCTCATGACCTTCGCGGACCCGGACTCGGCCACGGCGGGGCATCCGGGAGTCCACGAGGTCCTCGACCAAGGGGTCGTCAACGCCGAGGATGCCACACCCGCGCTTCCCGACCTCGGCCCGGAGGATCCCATCATCTTTCTCGTGCGCAGGAAGCTCAACCAGGCCGGAAACCCCGTCTCCATCGAGCGGCACGCGCTGCCCTTCGCGGTCGCCCCCAAGCTTCTCGTGCAGGAGCTGGGTTCGCTCGTGTCCATCCGATACCTGCGCGAGACGGGCGTGCGCGTCGCCTCGATCCGCGTGTACCTGATCCCTCACGCACTGGACCGCGAGGACGCCGACCTGTTGGATTCCGCCCCCGGAGAGACGACGCTGATCCGCCGCCGAGAGCTCCGCGACCATGAGGGCCGCCTGATCGAAGCCGTCGAGACCACCGTGCGCCCCGGGACCACCGACTTTTACCTGCAGGTACCGGGCCCGGACGCATAACCCGCCATACGCCGAGGAGAGCACATGAGCACCATCGTCATCGGAGCAGGCATCATCGGCCTGCACATCGCCGAATCCCTGACCGCCCGAGGGGAGAACGTCACCGTCATAGACGGCAGCCACCCGGGCGGCGGCACGACGGCAACGTCATTCGCCTGGGTCAACGCGAACACCAATACGGACCCCGATTATCACAAGCTGAAGGTCGCGGGAATGGCCGAGCACAGGGAGTTCGCCCGGCGCGGGATGGGCCGGCAGTCGTACTTCGAGACCGGCGGCATTCAGTTCACGGACGAGGCGAACGCGGGCTGGGTGCTGGAGAACGTGGCCAGGCTCAGGGCCGCCGGGTACTCCGCCGAGTGGATGACGGCGGACGAGGCGCGGAACCGCGCCGAAATCTCCCGGGTCCCGGAGGACACGACGCACGTGGCCTGCTTCGGGGGCGAAGGGTACCTGCTTCCCGACGAGCACATCTTAACGCTCGTGGACGCCCTGCGGCGCCGAGGCGCGCGCTTTGTCGAGGAGATGGTCGAGCACATCGAGCATGGAGACGGATCGGTCGCCGTGACCACCGCGGGCGGTGCCGTGCACCGTGCCGAGCGGATCGTGCTCGCGGCGGGGCGGTGGACGAAGAAAATCGCCGCGGCCGCGGGCTTCGACCTGCCGATGATCACCGCCGTGGAGACGGGGTCCCCCCTCGTCGGCGTGCTGGGAAACGTGAGGACGCAGGCGGCCCGCCCCGAGCGCGTTGTGCACTCCCCGCGCCTGAATCTGCGCCCGAGCAACCACGGAAGGGTCGTGGTGCAGGCGCTGGACCTGAACGCCGGCGTCGACCCCCTCGACCTCGAGGGCAGCGCCGACGAGATCCGGGGCGAGTTCCAACGGCGATTCCACGAGGTCACCGGCGAGATGCCGCGGGAAGAGGACATCGACGTCCTGCTGGGGCTTCGCTCGCTCCCCCTCGACGGCTTCCCCGTTGTCGGCTTCATGGATACCGAGAGGAGCGTATACGCCGCGGTCACCCACGGGGGGATCACCTTGGGCCCGCTGCTCGGCCGGTTGAGCGCAGACGAACTCCTCGACCGGTCGCGGGACCCGCTCCTCGAGAGCTTCGGCCCCGAGCGGTTCACCGAGAGCTACCGGGAGGATCTGCACGCTTTTACCGCCCCGACCCAGATCGGGCAGCAGTAGGGCCTGCCGAGACGGGCCGAATGATCAAGATGGGCATCTGATGGCAATGACGAACGATGAGACGAAGACGTCCCTCGGCCGGATGAGCGGGCTGTTCCGGGCGATCGAATCCATAGAGCGGGTGGGGAACAGGCTGCCGCACCCGTTCTGGCTTTTCTGGATCCTCGCGGCGCTGCTGGGGGGGCTGAGCCTCCTCCTGAGTTCCCTGGACGTATCGGTGAGCCTTCCCGAATCGGGCGAAGACGTGCAGGTCAAATCCCTGCTCAGCCTCGAGGGCCTGTCCTTCGCCTTCGACTCGGCGCTGGACAACTTCGCTGGCTTCCCCGCGCTGGCCATCGTCCTCGTGATCATCATGGGGGTCAGCGTGGCCGAAAAGAGCGGGGCCCTGGAAGCGCTGCTACGCCTCACGATCGTGCGCCTGCCGGGGAAGTGGATCACCTTCGCCATCGCGTTCACAGGGATGATCTCCCACGTCATGGGCGACTCCGCCTACCTCGTGATGATCCCGCTCGGGGCGATGGCCTACCGGGCGGTGGGTCGCAGCCCTGTCCTCGGCATCATGGTCGCGTACGTATCCGTCTCGGCAGGGTTCAATGCCAGCCCCGTTGTCACGCCCCAGGATGCGATCCGCTCGGCCCTGTCGACCGCGGCCGCCCAGTCCGTGGACCCGGACTACGTGATCACCCCCGTCGCCACGTACTTCTTCGGCGCCGTCTCCTCCCTGCTGCTCGCCGTGACCATCACGCTGGTCGTCGAGCTGTTCCTGTCCAGGAGGCCGGACCTGTACACGACCGCGGAGCCGGTTGGCGGCCATGAGGACGGCGAGGTCGAGGTTGCGCTCTCGCCCACCGAGGTGAAGAGCATGCGGTGGGCCGGCGCGACGGCGATCGCGTACATCGCGATGATCGCGCTGCTCGCCCTCCTCCCTGGTTCCCCGATGGCGGGCGACTCGGGCTTCCTGGAATCTCCCGTCATCGAGAACATCGGTGTCCTCATCGCCCTGCTCTTCGCCCTGGTCGGGGTGGTATACGGGCGCATCGCCGGGACCATCCCGAAGCTGGCGGACGTGCCCAAGGCCATGGCCGAGGGCGTGGCGAACCTCGCCGAGGTCATCGTGCTCTTCTTCGCGGCGGCCCAATTCCTGGCGTACTTCGAGTGGACCGGCATCGGCTCGGTCATCACCGTCAACGGCGCGAGCCTTCTGGAGCGACTGGACGTGCCGCACCTCGTGGTCATCATCTTTATCATCGTGGCGGTGAGCTTCATCAACATGATCGTCACCAGTGGGTCGGCGATGTGGGCCATCTTCGCCCCGGTGATCATGCCCATGATGATGTACTACGGAATGGCGCCGGAAGCCGCGCAGGTCGCCTTCATGATCGGCGACTCCACCACCAACGCGGTGACCCCCATGAGCCCCTTCTTCGTTCTCGCGCTCGGATTCGTCCGACGGTACAAGACGGACGCCGGCATCGGTACGCTCGCCTCCTTCACCATCCCGGTGTCTCTAGCCATCTTCATTGTCTGGTCCCTGTTCTTCGTCATCTGGTACGCGCTCGGCATCCCCCTGGGCCCCGGCGTGCACGTCTGACCCCAGACCGAGACGCCGCCCCGGCGCCGTCCACCAAACCCGCTGCGCCATGGCATGAAGGAGGGCCACCCGTGCAGTGTCGGGCTGATCGCCGACCTGATGCGTGAGCTCGAGCTGCGCACCGAGCAGGGTTGGCTCTACCTGGCCACCGTGATCAACCTGGCCACTAGATGAGGATGGGCGGGCAAATGGCCGATCACATGCGCGCATGCCTCGTCGCCGAGGTCCTGCAGATGGCCCATACCCACGGCCACGTCGAGCCCGACGTGGTCTTCGGCTCTGACCGCGGCACCCAGTACACCTCCACCGAGTTCGCCCGCTACTGCCATTACTTCGACATGCGCCGGCCCATGGGCGGGATCGGAGTGTGCTGGGACTCTCAGTCTGTTTCCGCCGGGTTCCGCCAGAATCGGGAAGTCCCTGTCGGAGCGCTCTGGCCCTTGCTGGTGATTGGCCCCTGAGGGTGGCTTGGCGTTGCACACCGCCGCCGAGTCGTTCTGCGCGACCATGAAGAACGAGATGTACCACCGCTACCGGTACACCCCCAGGTATGGCTTCTAGCAGTACTGAATACAGACCTGGTGGAACGGCCTCGAAGGCGCGCTGAAACCCCCGTCAACTCGTGGTCCCGCGAGACTTGTTCACCACTGGCTAGAGCATTACCACGTTCGTCCATAGGTACAAGACAGATGACAACCCTGAACACAGGAGTATTGGAAGCATTCTGGACATACACCTGCTTCCGCTTGGGGTATCCCTCAAACTTCGGCGGAAAGTCGGCTTTTATCCAGGCTGATACATCCCGCGCTTGCTCTTTCGCAGCTTCCATTCTTTGCCTTTTCCGTTCTCTAGCAGGTTGATACAGAGCCACAGCAACAGCGGAAAAAGTTGCTACTGCACCTACCCAAGTAGCCAGATCTCCAGACTCCACAGCACCTCCTTACAGTGTCAGGTTGGGAGGTTATGCAGCTCGTTGTATCGCTCTGTATACGGTGGAGCGTGCCACCCCGAACAGCTCCGCAATCTCCGCCGTCGTATGCTCCCCACCCCGGTACAGCGAGACCAAGTGTCTCTCCTGCGAGACGGAGAGCTTCGGCTTCTTACCCCGCAACCTCCCCTTAGCTTTGGCTACTGCCATGCCCTCCCGAGTGCGCATACGGATTAGATCAGCTTCGAACTCGGCGACCATGCCCAACACGTTGAACAACAGCCTGCCGATGGGGTCTTCGGGGTCATAGATGCTGCCACCGATATTCAGCGTCACACCCTTACCCGTCAACTCAGCTGCGAGATCGCGGGCATCCGGCAGCGACCGGGCCAGCCGGTCGAGTTTGGTCACCACCAGGGTGTCTCCGGCACGAACAGCTGCCATCGCCTCCCGCAGGCCCGGACGCGACCTATTGGTGCCGGTGAGACCGTGGTCGACGTAGATGTCCGACTCGGCTACGCCAAGTCGACTCAAACCGTCCTTCTGGGAGGTGAGGTCTTGCTCAGTGGTCGAAACTCGTGCGTAACCGATCAGCATGTCAACAACTGTACCGGTTGACACACCTTCACCGGGCATTTATTCGGGCGGGGCTTATGGGAATTGAACAACCGCGGAAACTAGCGGCACCCCGGCCTGGGCGGAAACTTCGTCGAGTGTCCCGGTGAGGGACCCTCTACCGGACATACGTCACCGGCTGGCACAGCCCCTCGCCGTTTGCTTGAGTTTGCGGTGCCGTTCGGATGTATTGACATATCACTGTCAGCTGGTCGGGTAGTTCCGTCGCACTTCGTCGACTAGTCCAGGAAGGTCAGGGTACATTGTGCGGGTCTCTAACCCATGGGTTCGCAAGTGCTCGCAGATGTCGGCCTTGGCTTCAGCCTTGATGAGGATAGTGAAGATTGGCACCAGTGCAGGATTGGTGGGTTTGGTCTTCTGGTTGATCGGTGAGGGCAGTCCGATAACAGTCGTAGCCTGCTCTAGTTCACTGAGACGCCAATCGTGGTCTTTACCAGTACTTTTCGTCAGCTCGTTGTTGATGGTCTCGCGGATCGGATCCAGGAACATTGGTTCAGACTCGATCAGGAATCCACCGCGCTGGACGCGCATTCTCAT